>NZ_CAJQUM010000002.1 GCF_907163265.1 Georgfuchsia toluolica | reverse complement strand
CTGCTCAGGGCTGACCAAAGTCTTCTTCCGCAGCACTTCCTTCTCCACCTCGTTGGGGAGAAAGTCCATGGTGGTGACGTAGAAGCGGTCGCGCAGCGCCGGGTCGAGTAGTTCCGTGCCGACGAATTCGGCGCCCTCGTTGAGGGTGGCGAAGAATACTACGCCGGGCGCGACCTGCAGCAGGCCCAGTTCATCCATCCACACCTGACGGTCGTCGGAGAGGATGGAGAACAGCATATTGAGCGCCTTCGGGTGCTCGGGCCGGTTTATTTCCTCCAGGTGGATGATGCAGTTGGGTGTACGGATCGCCTGTGGAAAGAGGAACTGCTTGTACTTGGTCTCGCCGTTTTCGAGCGCGTACTCGCCGAACAGTTGTCCCGGTTCGGAGAGCACTCCGATCTGGAAAGTCGCCAAGGGCAACCGATGCACGGCGGCGTATTGCCTGACGAGAGAGGACTTGCCACATCCCTGCTTGCCGACGACCAGCACATTGACCGGGTGTCGATGCGATATCTTGTTGATCTTGTCGAGGAAACTCAGGATTTCGGTCGACAGATAGTAGTAGGGATCGGCGTCCGGGATGAGAACGCTGTTGAGATTGCTGCCAGGATTTTTCATGATAGGCGCGCTTATTCTGGTCGGTGGGCGCAGACTGACGACACGGACGACCTTCGACGCCCGCGCCGTCGCCAGAGAACTGACGGCGGAAGCCTTACAGGCTTTCCGCCTACCTGCCACCTACACGTGATCGCGGAAGCTCAGTTCGCCCTCCTCATACCGGCTGCAGGTCGAGTGGGCAACATCGCTGATCCAGCGTTTCCAGACGCCGCCCAGCGCGTGGCGGTTTACCGTGCATTGGCCGCGCAACGGATCGGTCGGGTCCGGTGTCTGCCACTTGCAGTCGTAGCAGGGCTTGTTGGTATTATCTTCCTTGTGTACTTGCGTGTGTATCACAGTCATGTCAGATATCCAGCTCAAAGGTCGACTTTAAGGAATTCCAGATCCTGAGCGCTGAAATCCTGCTCGTGTCTGGCGATGATGGTGTTCTGGCCGTAGGTCGGGATGTCGACAAAGCGGGCGCTGAAGCCTGAGACGCGGACGATCAGATCCTGATGCTTTTCCGGTTCCCGTTGAGCGGCCTTCAACTCATCGGTGCTCACCACGTTGAACTGGACATGATCGATGTTCAGGTCATGCCAGGTATTCATGTAGGAGTGCCAGATATCGAAGCCATGCTTGGAACGCATGATGGGTACCGACAGGCGTTGATTGAGCAGGTTCGCCTTCTGGTTCTTCTGCACCTTGGATACCGAGCGCAGCACTGCCGTCGGACCCTTCTTGTCGGTACCCATGTAGGGTGAGATGCCACCGTCATCTGCCGCCTCGCCTCCGAAGCGCCCGTCTGGCGTCGGACCGGTACGCGAGCCGACCTCCATGTACAGGCCAACCGCCTGGCCGACGGGGAGTACCGGGCCACCCGAGTAGTTGGTATTCTTGCCCATTTCACCGCCGAGGATGTCCTCGTAGAATTTGCTGATCAGCGTATCAGCTGCCGGATCGTCGTTGCCCCACTTGGGCGCTTTCTTGAAGGCCAAGCGCATATCTTCATGGCCTTCCCAGTTGTCCTTCAGCGCTACCATGAGCTGGGCCATCGTGTACTTCTTTTCGTCGTAGATCAGCTTCTTGATCGCGACCAGGGAGTTGCCTGCAACGATGGTGGTAATCGGGTTGTGCCAGCCGTTGGGCTGCTCGGAGAGTGCGTTGGCATCCATGCCGAGCTCCATACAGCCGTCGTCGAGAGCTGAGACGAAGGGCATTTGCAGAAAGCGGCATTCCATAATTCGGGAGACGTCCTTGCAGCGAATGGCAAAAGCAATCGCGTACTGGTACTGTTTGCGGAAGGCTTCCCACAAGTCGTCGAAGCTCTTGAAATCGACGGCATGGCCCGTTTCCGGTCCCATCTGCATGTCAGCGTAGGACCAATCATAGCCATTGTTGAGCGTGATTTCGAGGATCTTCGCCGGGAAAATAGCGCTGCCGCCTTCGGAACGCGTTTTCTGCGATTTGCGGCGGCCAGCCAGGCCAGGCGACATGCACAGTACGTTAACCCAGTAATGGGATTCTTCTTCTGTGGCGCCATTGCCGGTGAGGCTGTACTTGGAATATTCAAGCATCTGTTTGATGCCAATGTCGTCGTTCTTGATCGACGGGTAACCGAGACCGTCGCGGATGCACTCGAAAACCCAGCGCAACGTCTTAACGCGATTTTTCATCGAGTAGCGGAAGACGATCGACGGTTCGGTAGTGCGAATACGCTTGGCGGCTTCCAGAATCGCGTCCGTCACGTCGTTGCAGGCGTCGGAGCCATCGCCGTTGGTGCCGCCCAAGGTGAGAATGAACAAATCGTTCGATCCTGGAAAAATCTCGCGGTAGGCTCGCGATTTTCCGGCGCCATGTTCCGAAATCTTCAGCCGTTCCATTTCCACGAGTTCGACGACATCCTTGTGCTCCATCGGCTGGAAGCTCTTGTCGATGACGCTGGCCTTGTAATACGGCCACAGTAACGAGTCCTCCTTCTGCGCGTAACCGCTCGCGTAACGTTCGATGGCGTGGCAGATGAGGAAGGTGAACCACTTCGATTGCATCGCGTCCTTCAAGCCCCTGGCCGGTTCGGCAGGCATACGCTGGCAGATGTCAGCGATCTCGAGAAGTTCCTTCTTGCGCATGGGATCAGTCTCGAAGTGCTCGGCGACGATCCGGCACAGCCGCGCGTGCCGCCTGGCCCAGGCGATTACCGCCTTGGAGGCGATGATCATCGCTTCCCAGTTGTCGATCTTGTCGACCCAGTCGAGACCCTTGGTGGCGTTCCAGGGAAACTTCTCCATTTCCGCCTTGGCTTCAGCGATGTGCTTTTCTGCCAGCTTAATCCGGGCGAGCAGGCCGTCTTCGAGGACGGTTTCGTACGGCGGAACAACGCTGTTATAGCCTGAAGCGAATACCGGGCCTTCGATCGTGCTCACCTGATAACCGCGGCGCAGATCGACCGGATCGAAATACTTCTCACAGCGCGACTGTAGACTGAAGGGCTTCCAGTAATTGACGATAGCCTGCGCTTCACTGACAGGCTGTGGCGCATAACTGGTTCCCAGGTAATCCTGCACCGCCATGTACGACAACTCCGGATAGAGCGGGAACATGTTCGGGTCTTCGGCGTGGTAACCGACGATAAACTCGTCAGTATTCAAGACGAGCGTGGAATTATCGAGGACGTGCTTGAGGCCGAGAGCGCGGCGGATCGGTTCCGGCTTGCCAACCGTCGCCTTGTGCGCCTCGGTGATTAGCCGCATGCGCTCGATGCCCGCGGTGACGCTCTTTTCGCAAAACTCGCCGGCCGAGGCGTGTTTCCATCGGCAGCGTGCCTTAAGCCGCCGGGTCCGGGCAGTGGACGGATTTTGCAGATGTTCGTGAAGTTCATCGGCCGGGATATCCTTTTCTGCCGGATTTTCCGGGGGAAACTGAATTACTTTGCCTCTGTATTCCAAGGTTTGTTCGGTGATCATATCGCCCATATCGCCTCCTGCGCAGGTTACACTGACTGGCGCGTGTGGAAAGCGCCGCAGCATTGGTTAAGTTCGAAGACCGGCTTCGTCAGCCAGTATTTGCCTTTCTCGTCTTCCTTTTCAGTGATACAGTCACCCTTCAACTTTTCAAAGTCATCGGCGTCCTCGGGGATCGTGAAAAAGAATTCGCATTCTTTGCATGTCGTCATTTGATTCCTCCTTTTGCTTGGTGTAATTGCTGAACGTTAAGAATGGCGCCGTACGCGGTTTCGCTGTTTTGCGATGCCGACAATGGTGACGCTGTGCCTCTTTCTCCTTATCAACTTCCATGCCACTTGGTCAATCAACTTGTTTTTTAATGGAAGTCTTTCTTTCTCCATTTTTCTTCGAACCCAAGGCGCTATTCTCAATGTCTAATTTGATGAAGCCTGAACTGGCAGAAATGCTGAAATGAACACGATGCAGTGCACCATCAACTCCTTGGTTGGGATTGCGTTTTATACACGGCGCAGGTCCAAGACCCGGTATCGTTAGCGGGCTTCCATAAACCGCGAGATCAAGGCAAACTAGCGCCCTGAACAACGTGCAAGCAAATAGACAGGTACGGTATTCCAGAGGAATACATGAACAATACCAAATACCCGCATATCGGCGATTTGCGCCGCCTGATCCGCTTTTCGACGGTAGACGGAACCATCTGGCTCGCCGAGAATCGCATGCTGCTGATGCATGCGGCGACGCTGGCGGGGCTTCGCAGAGAGATCATCAGTTCGGTCGGCTCGGAGCATGCCCGCCGGATTCTGACACGCATCGGCTACCAGTCCGGTATCCGCGACGCCGAGCTGGCGTGCAAGATCCGCGGCCGCAAAAACCTCATCGATTCCTTTGCCGGTGGGCCACAATTACACATGCTCGAAGGCAACGTCCGCGTCTCGAAGATCAAGCTCGACATGGATATCGCCAAAGGCACGTTCTATGGCGAGTTTCTGTGGGGAAACTCCTGGGAAGCGGAAGCGCACGTCAAGGAGTACGGCCCGCAGACTGATCCGGCCTGCTGGATGTTGATCGGACACGCCTCCGGATTTTCCAGTGCGTTCATGGGCCGCTTCATTTTGTTCAAGGAGGTCGAGTGCGCCGCCTGCGGCCCGGCGCAATGCCGCATCGTCGGCAAGCCGGCCGAGGATTGGCCGGACGCCGCCGAGCACACGCGCTACTACGAAGAAGACTCGATCTTCAGTCGCCTGCTTGATTTGCACAAGGAAGTCGATGTCTTGCGCTCCTCGCTCAACAAGCAACGCCAGGTCGAAGACCTGATTGGTGTGTCGCCTGCGTTCCAGAAAGCCAACGACCTCATGCTCAGGGCCGCCAACACCAATGTGACGGTATTGCTGTTAGGGGAAACCGGCGTTGGCAAGGAACGCTTTGCCCGCGCACTCCACGACTCAAGCAGCCGCAAGGATGCTCCCTTCGTTGCCGTCAACTGCGCGGCGTTGCCGCCCGACCTTATCGACTCCGAACTATTCGGAGCCGAGAAAGGAGCCTTCACCGGCGCCCACGCCAGCCGTGTCGGCCGTTTCGAGCGTGCCGACGGCGGCACGCTGTTCCTCGACGAAATTGGCGAGCTGCCGCTGACGGCGCAGGCCAAGATCCTGCGCGTGCTGCAGGGGGGCGAGGTCGAGCGTCTCGGCGGGAACCAGACGCGCAAGGTTAATGTCCGCATCATCGCGGCCACCAACGTGGACCTGAAAGCGGCTGTCAAGAATGGCGAGTTCCGCTCCGACCTCTTTTATCGTCTCAACGTCTATCCGATTTGGATTCCGCCGCTGCGTGATCGCCCGCTCGATATCCCGCCGTTGGTCGAGGCGATGATCGCCAAGTTCAGTACGGAGCATGCCAAGCGCGACATCGGCATCACAGACAAGGCGCTGAAGGCATTGACGACCTATCACTGGCCCGGCAACGTGCGCGAGTTGGAGAACATGATCGAGCGCGGCATCATCCTCGCCTCGGCCGGCTGCGATATCGAGATCAGCGACCTGTTCCCGAGCCCGGACGACTCTGTCACGAACGAGGAAGGAGTGAACGAGGGCGGCCGAATCGAGGAAAAGACCACAGCCGATGAGCAGCTTCTGTGCGATGCGATCATGGCCACTGGCATGCCGCTCGATGAAATCGAATCGATGCTGTTGCGCAACGCGGTTGAAAGCGCAAAGGGCAACCTCGCCGCCGCGGCACGCATCCTCGGCATCACGCGAGCTCAGCTTACCTATCGCCTCAAACGTGGCGAAAGCACGCCACAACTCATCAGTGAAAGCTCGCAATGCTGAGCAGGGCGAAGAAGTTTGCTGCCGCTACAGGACCGGCGAAAACGAGTCCAGGAGACCGACCGAAGACGTCCGTCTTAATCTGCGCCGCCACGTCACCGTATTTTCATTCTTAAAATCTCAGTTCGAAACTTGTTGCACTTCGCACTTGGAACCGCCATAGTTAAAATTGAGAATTGCGAAAATCTCTCGCTCGTGTTATGCCGAACGAGTCGCTCAACGCTTCTAATGTCTTTAGTTGCCAAAACCATGAGAGGGGGGAAAGTAACATACAAGAACATGAAGTTATCATCGTCGGCTCCGGCCCTGCTGGTTCCTTGTGTGCCAAGGCATTGAAACAGGAAGGGATTGATGTTCTGATTCTCGAAAAAGACAAACTGTGAAATATGTCATATGGAATGCGGCAATGATGCAATTTCGCGCGGTGACGACATTCATGTGATTGATCCCGGCAGATGCACGGAATGCCCGGGACTCCATGAAGAGCCCCGCTGCGTGACTGTATGTGCGGTCGCTTGCATCATTCCTGATCCGGAAAGGCCGTACCGGAATTGAGCACGATTTTCTTTTACTGTTCTATATATGGTGATATGTCAATATAATAATTATCAGGCCGAATTGAGAGGGTGTGGAATTGTTTCAATAGGTAGCTCCGCAAGGAGAGGGCGTGAGACCTCCAGTTTTCCTGTAACCGATTGAAATCTTCTTACTTTACCGGCGTCTGGCTGGCTATCCTGGCTGCATTCGGCTTTTCCTTCAAAGCGATACTGGTAAAGCTGGCCTATGCCCAACCCGCTGCCGTCCCGGTGGCAGTGATCACCTTGCTGCTACTCCGCATGGTGTTTGCTTTCCCGGTGTTTTTCTTTGTCGGCTTGCGCGAATCGCGCAACGCAGCGCCGCTAAGCGCTCGCGACTGGGCTGCGCTCGTCGCTCTTGGCCTGCTTGGCTATTACGGCGCGGTCATGCTCGATTTCATGGGCTTGCGCTATATCTCGGCGGGCTTGGAGAGGCTGATCGCCTTTACCCATCCGACCATGACCGTCCTGTTCGGCGCACTGCTGCTCGGCAAGCGTATCGAGCGGCGCGAATGGGTAGCGCTGAGCCTGTGCTATGTCGGCATGGCTGTGGCTTTTGTCCACGACCTTGGAGCGAGTGCCGATGCGGCTGGAATCTGGATTGGCGGCGCCCTGGTTTTTGCCTCCGCGCTGTGCTACGCCTTGTACCTGGTCGGCGCAGGGCAGATGATACAAAGGATAGGTCCTTCGCGGTTCAGCGCGCTGGCGATGCTGGTGTCGACGGCCGCTGTCCTGGCTCATTTCCTCGCCACCCAGCCGCTGTCCGCGCTGCTGCAGCCCTGGCCGATCTATGCGCTGGGCCTGAGCCTGGCACTGTTTTCCACGATCCTGCCGGTGTTCGCCCAATCCGCCGCCATGCGTCATATCGGCGCCGGTCGTGCCGCCCTGATCGGTAGCATCGGCCCCCTGCTGACGATATTCTTCGGCAATTGGCTTTTGGAGGAAGTGATTTCACCAGCGCAGATTGCCGGAGCCTTGCTGGTGATTGCCGGCGTAATCGTCGTCAGCCGCCGCTGAAGCGACTGCCCCGGTCGCTGCTACAAGGATCAGCGGTTCCAGACCAGTTTCCCGTCGAGCAGCGTCATCAGCACCCGCGCGTCGAGTAGCTCATCCGCCAAGCCCTTGTCTGCGCCACACTCGAGGATGACCAGGTCGGCCAGTTGTCCCACGGCGAGGGAGCCCTTCAGCGTTTCCTCGCTGCTGCAATAGGCGCCAGCACTGGTGTACATCTCCAGCGCCTGCAACAGGCTGATCGCCTCGTCCTCTCCCAGTCTTGCGCCGCCCTTGACCCGGCGGGTGATGGCGGTCCTGATGGCCTGTAGCGGATCGCAAGGGGTGAGCGGGGAATCCGAACTGAATGCCAGTCTTATTCCATTTTCTATGCAGGATCTATACGGGAATATCCACTTTAACTGCTCTGCTGCCAACTCGCGCAGGTACTCAGGACCAGTTTGGTAGAGCAGGTTCGGTTGCGAAACCACGATGGCACCGCTTTGTGCCAGTTCAGGTAATAACGAAGTGGGGCAGACCGGACAGTGCTCGAAACGCGGACGGTGGCATTCGTCAGGTGCGATGCATCTGACAAATTCCAGCGCTTGCAGAGACATTTGCAGCAGATGGACATCGGGTACATGAAAGGCAAGTTGAAAACCTGCCAGATGAGCACGTAGGGCGGACTGGTTCAGGTCGTCTTGCGGCGGATGGCTGCTTCCGGTGCTTTCGTCCAGTGCGATCTTCATGGCACCCAGTCGCAAATGGTCGTCCCCGTGGCCAGTTTTCAAACCCCTTAGGGCAAACTGTTCGAGGGCATCGAGTCCGGCATGCATCGCCAGGCGCGGCGTCAGAAACCCCCGCTGTTTGAATATCTGCATTCTCTGCCAGTGCGGATAGGCGTTTGACCAACTCGTATCCTGAAGCGAAGTGATTCCATGTGACAAATATTCCTGACTGGCATCGCGCAAGCCGATTTCGACTTCGTCATCACCCAAGGGTGGAATCGCTCTTGCCACCAGTTCGCTATTGCCCGATACAACCCCGTTAGGCAAGCCGGTTATCGGATCACGTAATATCCTGCCGGCATCCGAGTCCGGGGTATTGTTGCTGATGTCGCAGTGCTCCAGTGCCCGGCTATTCAGCACGCAATGCTGGCCAGAGCGTTCCACAAGCACTACAGGGAGATGGGGCACGGCCTGATCCAGTTCCCAGCGATCGGGCAAGCGTTGTTCAGCAATTATCGAGATATCGTAATTGGCTCCCCGGATCCAGCGTTCGTCCGCGACCTCACCGGCCTTTATTCTTAAGGCTGCCTGAAGGTCACTGATACAGCGTATTTGCGGTGAGGAGCAATCCAGGTATCTCTGGGTAATGGCGAAGGCGATTGGGTGGCAGTGTGCATCGTTGAATCCAGGCAGGACAATGCCTCCTTGACAATCCAGCATGCGCGTGTCCGGACCTTTCAGATCGCCCAGTGCGTCCTTCGATCCCATGAAGAGAATTTTGTTTCCCTTAATGGCAATGAGTTCAGGGCCAGCACATTCTTGTGAAAATGTGATGGCCTTGAGGTTGCACAGAATCAGATCAACTGCCATTTCGCAAGGCTAGCGCTGCGGAAAGGGAATTCAGGCAGCGGGAGAATTTCGCTGTTTTTGTACCATCAGGTAATACTTGAGCGCTTCGCGCAAGCCTTTCTTGAATGGGGTGTACTCAAAATCGAAAAGCCGTTTTATTTTCGCCCCAGAGTAGAGCAAATGTTCGTTTATGGGGAAAGGCAAAGGAATTCCCTGGCGGTCGATTTCCACTGCTGGCATACGGACCGGATCGATGGTTTTTCCCGTGATCTCGCCCAATACTTCGACTATGCGTGAATAGGAAACGAGTTCGTCCGAAGCCAGATTGAAAGTCTGGGTATAAGTTCGTTCATCGCCGATACAGCGGATGATCATGCGCGCCATGTCCACAACCCAGATGAAGCTGAACAGGGCCAGATCATGCTGAGGAATGACAATCGGCAGATGGCTGCGCAGCAGATCGAAGAAATAGCTTTCGCGCGGAGCGTAATTATAGTAGCCGTAAATAATTGCCGGCCTGAATATGGTGTATGGAATTCCCCGGCTTTCGCAGATCTGCTGCAACATGATTTCGGACATGGCTTTGTCGTAGCCGTAAGTCGCATAGTTGCCGAGTTCAGGTTGCGCGCCGGTGAGTTGCAGTCCGTCTTCGGCAATCGGCAGGTGCCAGCTCTGCTGATAAACGCTGGTGGTGCTGATGAAAATATATTGACCGATCTTGCCCGGCAGATTGTCGAGCATGGTCTTGATCTGCATGGGGGTGTAGGCGCAGAAATCAACCACGGCATCCCATTCCTTTACGGGAATAGCCTCGCGAATTTGTTCGGCTTGTTCGCGATCGCCGATGAGTTCAGTGACGTCGGTCATGCCCAGCGGACGTCGGCCTCGATTAAACACATGAATAGCACAGTTGCTTTCCTTGGCGAGTTCCTCAACCAGGATGCGTCCGGCAAAATAGCTGCCGCCGATGATCAGGATGTTTCTCATGGAGAGGGATTTAGCCGACCCAGACATTCAATTGGCGCAAACCGGGATCGACTATCCGACTGTGCACAACCGGTCCATGATCGACCAGGAACTTGCTGTCCGAGTCGCTCAGCCCGGCGCTTTGCAGCTCGACGATTACTGCACTGATGATTTCATCGAGGATGAATTTCTTTTCTTCATATTCACAAGTAGCCGTCAGGGCAGTGACCTTCTGCGCCATAAATCTGCCCAGTATGGGCAGGGTCGCGACACCGCGGTGCAGCCATTTGTAGAATGGCGCATAGCTGCGGTTGAGCAAATACACCAGCGACATGATATCGGAACAGAATTTTGTCTCGGCATATTGCGCGGCAAAATATTCCCCGCGCCAGATGGAGCGATGAAAATTGTATTGTCCAGCCTGTCCGCAGGACATGCAGCGCGCGGCGATCTTCGCCAAGCGGACATCTTCCGGGTAGCCTTGCAGCAATTGTTGACGAATTTTTGAGAACTCGCCGAGTGGATCGACAAACACTTCCCCTGAAGTGCAGGCCGCCAGATTTTTCTCGGGAATGCGCAACCAGTCCGCCAAAGTGGACGGGACGCCGTTTCGTCCCAGAAATCCGCGGTAGAACGTGCCGATTTCAAACACTCCGACACGCCCATCGCCCCATTCGCTGGTCTTGCGTTCGAAACCATGGAAGCTTGTAGTCAGTTTGGCATACTCTGTCTGCAGTTGTGCGCCGAATTGTTCGTAATCCGTTTTGTTCAGCCACCAGCAGAAGCCCGGTCCCCAGTCGTGATCGGTTGAATACTTGTCGTCAAAACCCAGGCAGTCTGATCCGTCACCGACCAAGCCGGCCGCGATACGCTCCTGCTGCGCGGCAAACATCTTCTGGAGCAGGGGCGCCCCGAATTCTTGGTAAAACTCTTTCGCCAGGACAAGTCCGCGCATGGTCGCTGCACCTATTGGTAGTCTATGACGCCGACTTCTTCAGTTCGGCTGAATTGTTTTCTCGCAATCAAGTCGTTCATTCTTCTGCCGACATCTGCTTCGATATATTTCTCGCCACATTGCTGGCACAGTCCTGCTGGGACTTTCTTGATTACATACAATTGACCTTCGAGGCGGTAATCGAAGTTCCCTACTGTGATCTTCTTCATTTCCCCACCACAAAAAAAGCAGGTGCTGAACGGCTCCGTCATGATGTTTTCTCCTCCCGGGTTGCGGTGCAACGCATCGCGCCAGATCGGTGGCGCCGGAATGTAGACAAAGGTGATGATCAGCCAGCCATTGCTGGCGCCGGCACACATCACGTGAAATATCTTTTGCCTTGATTTACCCACCACCAGATAACTTCTGCCGCGCGTTGCATGGTGGTGTTCCTCAAGTAGCCTGCCTGTCAGCAGCACGGTTTCGATATCGGCAACCGTCACAATATTGCCCGCCATCAGTGAGCGAATGACATGTTCCGATAGGATATAACGCGATTCCTGCACCCGCTGGGCAAACCATGCCATTTCATGGGATTGCTCGATGCAGTCCAAGTTACTGATCTATCCCTGCGAAGATGGCATCATCGTTTTCGAACATCTGCCTGAATTTCTCCTTGGCGCCGATGCGGACGCGCTCGGCCTGCTCCGGATCCAGATTTCTGCCCTGGATCCATTTCTCCAGATTGACCCCGCCGGGCAGCCATTTTTCGAGCGTTTCGCGTTCGAACATCCAGGCTTTGTCTCTGACTCCCAAGGAGGAGAGGATTGTCCAGACGTCCTCGCGCAAATCGTGGTGGCAATACACGCACATTACGCAGCGATTCAGCTGGAATTCAGTAATCAGCTTGCGGTCATACTTTACGGCAGGCACTTTCCTATCTTCGACGAAAGGATCGAGCTTTCTAGCCAGTTCTTCCATCTCCTCGCGCTGGCCGAATACCAGCCACTTTCCCCATTTTTCCAGATATTCCTTGTTGGTCAGGGGAACCCCGTTCAGGTTGATATAGTGGTAGCCCCGATACACATGATCGAAAGGGACTACGAAAATGAAATGCGAACCGGGCCGGTCAACGATCATGTCCGTAACTCCTTTACATTCTTATCCGCCGGCGATGGCCGGGATCACGTTTACCACGTCATCGGGCGAAATGGCTGTTTTTACCCCGTCCAGGTACCCGATATTGCGGCCATTAATGAAGAACACGAATTGCTTCGAAATGTTCCCCACCTCATCGCAGATGGCCTGTTTGAAGCCTGGGTTCCTCTCGTCTATCAGCATTATCAAATCGGCAATCGTGGTCTTTTCTGCAATGCTTAAAGCCATATCGCTCTGCAGAACGTTCAGCGATGGGATGCCCAGCAGGTTGAGGGTTACGGTAATATTCATGTATTGCCCATTTATCTTAGTGAACGTCGCAAAGCCGACTCAGTTCCTGTTCGGCATGAGCGAGGTCGCGGTAGCCATTCTTGTGCACTAGCCGCTGCAGGGCTTCTATTGCCAGATTGCGGTCTTGCTCCAGCGCGGCATTCAGGTTCTCATAATAGAGTTCTAAAGTGTGATCACCGTAGGTTTCCAATTCGCAGCCGAGATAAATAGAGAAATTCTTGCCGTCCCCGGTCTGGGCCATGCTGCGACAGCAACGCTGGTAGAGCGCAGGAAAATTATGCTGAAGTTCATCCTGCCATACGTTCTCAATGGCTACGATGATCGGGATCAGGGGATTATCGGACAACGGCGGGATCAGATTGTCCATGCGCGCATACTTTTCCATCAGAAGATTGCGCTGATCATCTGCAGCTTGCTTGAGGTCATCGAGATAGGACGCAAGCATCTCCTCGGTCCAGGTCTCGAAAAGACTGGATCGGATCATTTTGAAATTGTCAGGGGCACTCTGGCACGATGCACGATGCGCACTCTTGACGCGCACAAACATCTGCCATTCCATCGCCAAGACCTGATCGAGAAGTTCACTTTTCACTTGTGCCTCGTCGTCCTTCCCTCATTTCGTTGATGATCAGCGTACCAAATAGCTGTGGCAATTGCTCGGTCTTATCGACAAACTGCACCAGCTTGCCATATTCATCCTTGAGTGACTGCTTGGCCGCCAAACCGCAGCTGATGCCCAGAGTGAGCAGACTGACTCCGTTCTTCTTGCAATAGGTAATCGCATCGCTGACACCGCAGCCCCAGTTGGAAGCGCCATCGGTAATATGGATCAGCAATGTTTTCTTACCTAGGGTTTTGGTACTTAGAGCGGTAGCGATGATGGCTTCGCCCGAGGCGGTTTTTCCATGCGGCAATACCATCAGCATGTGACCACCACGGTATAGCTCCGTGATCCGACAGGCATTTTTCACTTCGTTATACGCATAGATTCTGGCGTTGCTGGCGTAGCACTGAATTGCCGCAAACAGCGTCTGATAGATCATCTCGGCCCGGTCCCATTTGGTCGGATCAGCCATTGAGCCGGTGGCATCCACCAGCAGCACCACATTCTTTCTCAAGTCAAATTCATGCTTCTTCTGTTGAAAGACTGCACCGGTGGTATGGGCACGGTACAAGCTCCTTCTGTGAATCTTTCCGGTCGTCAGTCCCCGGTTGAAGATGCTTCTGCGCTCCGTGGCGGTTCTCACCACTTGCTTGAGTTTGTTGAGCAATGCCTTATTCACTTTGTCACGCGCCATCATGACGATATCGTTGCCTTCGATGCGCACGACACCCTCGGCATTGGCGACATTGCCCTTTACCTGTTCGGTGAAGTCCCGATTCTTCTGGGGCAGGGTACGCTCGATCAGCGAGGCATAATTGACGATGGTCGCCTTGACCGCCTTGCGGTCTGCTTCCTCCTGCGCGATATCTTCGTCGCCCATGTCCGGGATCATGAATCTGTCGCTGCGATCGCCTGGCCAGAATCTGATAAGTTGAATTAACTTATTCCAGGTCTGAATGTAGAGTTCAAGACGAAAATCGCAACGGTCGGCTACGCTGGGAATATTGGGGCATTTATGCCGCAAAGCCGGTAACATGGTGTGGAGCAGATCGATAGGCTTCCGGTAAAACTTATCCAGCGTATTGCGTGTCCACATGCCACCGGAAGTCCGATCGGTATAGCCTTCCAGATATAGATTCTCATCCCGGTCCGCCGCCAACCGCCACCATATGTGCAGCATCTCGGAAGCCGTGGGGGGGTTGATCATTGTCCGCAGAGTCTTGACAATGCGCCAAGTACGAGCAGCTTCCGCGTAAAGGCCAAACACATTGCGATTCGCCAGCCCATCGACATAAACGTATTCGCAAATCCTGAAGAAAAGATCAAACTTGTACTCATACTGGGGCTTGAGCTGGAGCCGAAGCTTGGCGATCTCATGCAATCTTTCGCTCCACTCGACCTTTTTATAGGCCTCCTGAATCATGATGCCGACCATCAGGTCCGTATTCGCCGCGGATACCGGATAGCTGCCCATGATCGGTGTTGGGTCAAGCGCCAGCGCGTTTTCCAGCTCCATTCCGGACCAGACAATTTCCCCGACGTTACGCCCAATGAAGGAGGCAATCTTTCTGATTGCCACCAGCAGTTTGACCAGTTCCACCGGTTCAATCGGCGATTTGTCGCGTCTCCAAAAATCAGAGTAGCCCTCTCCACCGGGGATCACGAAGCGCTGGACAACGGCTTCCTGGCTGAGAACTTTCAGTCCCCGATTAGTTGTCATGACAAGCCAACGTTTGTGTCTTGCTTTGGTGGGGCATCATTCATTGGTGATGTACTGTACGAATTCAGTTTTGCCTTTTTCAATCTTGTTGAGATTGATATGCAGAGACAATAATACTGATTCAAGGGTCTGCTTGTCTGTCTGCAGACTGGTGACGATGGCATCCCTCAGGCTGCCGCCTGCAGCGATCATTTCGCCGATCATCAGAATTTTGCGCGTGGATACTTCAACGCCGAGCTCGGCATTGCCGCGAATGCTGTTTGCGACTTCGATGATTTCCTTGGCCTGCTCATAGGTCACGCCAGTTTTTTTCTGGAGTACCTCGGTTTCCACTTCGTTGGGCAGGAAGTCCATGGTGGTCACATAGAATCTGTCCCTCAGTGCCGGATCGAGCAGTTCCGTGCCGACGAATTCCGCGCCCTCGTTGAGCGTCGCGAAGAACACTACACCATCCGCCACTTGCAGCAATCCCAATTCGTCCATCCAGACCTGACGGTCGTCTGACAGAATGGAAAACAGCATGTTCAGGGCTTTGGGATGTTCGGGGCGGTTGATTTCTTCCAGGTGAATCACGCAGTTTGGTGTTTGTATGGCCTGGGGAAAAAGGAATTGCTTATACTTGGTTTCCCCGTTTTCGAGGGCATATTCGCCGAACAACTGCCCTGGCTCAGAAAGGATGCCAATCTGAAAGGTGGCCAAAGGCAGTTTATTGACCGCTGCGTATTGGCGTACCAGGGAGGATTTCCCGCAGCCCTGCTTGCCAACGACCAGGATATTGACAGGGTGTTTTTTTGAAATCTTGTTGAATTTGGCCAGAAACCCCTGCGTTTCCGTGCTTACATAGTAATAGGGGTCGACTTCGGGTACAAAAACACTGTTTGCATTGTTAAGTGATGATTTCATGGTGCTCCAAAGCTACTATCATTAATGTAAACTCGAATTGAGGTAGGCACGAATTGCCGGGTGCAAGCCGGGAAACACCCGCCCCCGGCAAGGCTCCGGGAAGATTCCAGATCGCCAGCTTTCCGTGGCGTGACGCATACCGGTCTTGTTTTAGGGAGATCGCCCCTCCTGCTGCGCTGATTTGTTATTATGTCCTTGTCCTGAAAGTGGCAATGGCTTGATTAATGATACAGCCAGCTTTTCAGGCGATGGCGAGTGCTAGACGTGCTCCCGGAAGCTTAGTTTGCCTTCCTCATGACGGCTACAGGTCAAATGCTCAACGTCTCTTAGCCATCTCTTCCAAACGCCGCCCATCGCATGACGGTTGACGGTGCACTGACCGCGCTTCGGATCGGTCGGATCCGGTGTTTGCCACTTGCAAGTCTTGCATGGCTTGGTAGTTCCTTCTTCAACGTGCGGTTGGTTCTGTACGTTTTTTTTCGCTTCCATATGATTTGCTCCGGGCTCCTAAATCATTTGCTTGTTTATTGCGGTAGGGAACTTGAATTAAGCTGAAGTTCCCCGCCGCAGTTGTGTATTAAATATCTACATTCAGAAACTCAAGGTCTGCAGCGCTGAAATCCTGCTCATTGCGGGCGATGATGGTATTTTGCCCATAGGTTGGGATGTCAACGAAACGCGCACTGTAGCCGGAAACCCGTACGATCAAATCCTGATGCTTTTCGGGTTCGCGTTGTGCTGCCTTCAGTTCGTCCGTGCTCACCACATTGAACTGGACATGATCGATGTTCAGTTCATGCCAGGTGTCCATGTAGGAGTGCCAGATATCGAAGCCATGCTTGGAACGCATGATCGGCACAGACAGGCGCTGGTTCAGCAGATTGGCCTTCTGGTTCTTCTGCACCTTGGAAACCGAACGCAATACCGCCGTGGGACCTTTCTTGTCGGTGCCCATATAGGGTGAGATGCCACCGTCATCAGCAGCTTCGCCGCCGAAACGACCGTCCGGCGTCGGACCGGTGCGTGAGCCGACTTCCATGTACAAGCCCACCGCCTGGCCGGTCGGCATCACCGGACCGCCCGAGTAGTTGGTGATCTTGCGCATCTCGCCGCCAATGATATCCTCGTAGAAGTTCTTGATGATTTCATCGGCATAGGGATCGTCGTTGCCCCACTTTGGCGTCTTCTTGAAATCAGTGCGCATTTCCTCGAAGCCTTCCCAGTTGGACAGCAGCGCCTCGTTGAGCTGCTCGAGGGTGTATTTCTTGTCGTCGAACACCAGTTTCTTGATGGCAACCAACGAGTTGGCCGCGACGATCGTTGTGATCGGATTGTGCCAACCATTGGGTTGCTCGGACAGTGCATTGGCTTCAGCTCCCAGTTCCATGCAACCGTCATCGATGGCGGAAACGAAAGGCATCTGCAGGCACCTTGCCTCGAAATAGCGCGAGACATCCTTGGTGCTAATGCACAGATTGATGGCGTATTGGTATTGCTTGCGGAACGCCTCCCAAACATCCTGGAAGGTCTTCAGCGTCTTGATATCGCCAGTCTGAGGACCAAGTTGCATGTCGGCGTACGACCAATCGTAGCCGTTGTTGAGCGTGATTTCCAGAAGTTTGGCCGGGAAGATCGAGCCGCCGCCTTCGGAGCGGGTCTTCTGTGTCTTGCGGCGACCGGCTATGCCCGGCGACATGCACAGCACGTTCACCCAACTGTGCGCTTCCTCATCGGTGGCGCCATTGCCGGTCAGGCTGTACTTGGCATAGTCCTTCATCTGTTGTGTGCCAATGTCGTCGTGCTTGATCGAGGGATAGCCGAGACCATCGCGAACGCACTCGAACACCCAGCGTAAGGTCTTTTCCCGGTTCTTCTTCGAATAGCGGAAGACGATCGAGGGCTCGGCCGTACGGATGCGCTTGGCCGCTTCCAGGATGGCGTCGGTCATGTCGTTGCAGGCGTCGGAGCCATCGCCGAGGGTGCCGCCGACCGTCAGAATGAACAAGTCGTTCGAGCCGGGGAAGATTTCCCGGTAGGCGCGGGATTTTCCGGCGCCATGCTCGGAGATCTTCAGTCGCTCCATTTCCACCATTTCCACAGCCCCCATGTGATCCATCGGCTGGAAGCTCTTGTCGATCACGCTGGCCTTGTAGTACGGCCACAGCAGCGTATCTTCCTTCTGCGCATAGCCGCTCGCGTAGCGCTCGATGGCATGGCAGATGAGGAAGGTGAAGAATTTCGCCTGCATGGCGTCTTTCAGACCCTTGCAGGGCTCGGCCGGCACGCGCTGGCAAATGTCGGCGATCTCGAGCAGTTCTTTCTGGCGTTTCGGATCTGTCTCGAAATGTTCCGCGACAATCTTGCACAAGCGCGCATGCCGCCGTGCCCAGCTGATGACCGCCTTGCAGGCGATGACCATGGCTTTCCAGTTGTCGATCTTGGCGATATTGTCGAGTCCCTTGGTGCCGTTCCAGGGGAAGGTCATCATATCCTTCTGGGCTTCGGCGATGTGGCTTTCCGCAAGGCGGATGCGCGCCAGCAAGCCATCTTCCAGCACGGTTTCATAAGGCGGCACAATGCTGTTGTAGCCGGAGGCGAAGGATGGAGCTTCCATGCTGCTGACCTGGTACATACGGCCCAGATCCTTCATGTCAAAGTACGGTTGGCACTTGCTTTGCAGGCTGTGCGGCTTCCAGTATTCATTGATTTCGGCCGCTTCCTTGGCCGGCTGCGGTGAGTAATCGCTCTTCAGGTAATCATCCACTGCCATGTGCGACAGTTCCGGATAAAGCGGGAACATGTTCGGGTCTTCGGCGTGATAGCCGACGATGAATTCGTCCTGCTGCAGCACCAGGGTAGATTTGTTCAGTACATTCTCCAAACCCAGCGCGCGTCGGATCACCTCCGGCTTGCCGACGCTGGCCTTGTGGGCTTCGGTCAAATAGCGCATCCGCTCGATGCCGGCAGTCACGCTTTTTTCAATGAACTCACCAGCCGAAGCATGTTTCCAGCGGCAGCGATCCTTGAGCCGCTTGGTCCGCGCCGTCGAGGGCTTCTGTAGGTGTTCATGCAGATCTTCAGCCGGTAACTTTGCTTCCGCAGGATCTTCCGGGGAAAAATTAAGCGTTTTCCCTCTGTATTCCAATACCTTTGCGTCTAACATTTGATTCATGTCCGTCTCCTTGAGTTCCGGGGTTAACGCTTCATGCGAAAGGCATCACACTGTTCAGTGTTTTCGAATACCGGCTTGGAAAGCCAATACTTGCCCTTTTCGTCTTCTTTTTCCATTACGCAATCAGCTTTGCCGGCGGCATAATCGTCCGCACCTTCCGGGATCAAGAAAAATTGCGTACATTCCTTACACGTTGCCATGATTCATTCCTCCATTTAACTAACTTACTACGCAACACACTGCATACCGGCATCACGACTGCTTGTGTTTCTGCTCTCCGTGATACCAACCAGACCACCAATTGTGACGCTGCTGATGCCGGCGAGCTTCAGACCCCTCGCTAGCGGCAATACCTTCTCGGGCGGGTTTTCCTTCACGCCCATGTACTGGTATTCTTTTTCCCTGCCCAGGGAGATATATTTGCCTTCTCCGTAGACGTGATAATTAAGGATATCCACGCCTTCCAGCTGCTTCGAATATTGAGAGAGATAGGCTATGTAATCGTCAAAATCCTGTTGCGAATCATTAAAACCAGGGATGACCGGAATGTGGATACGGACATGCGCGTGGGACTCGATCAGTCGTTCAATATTGTCGAGTATCGGCTTGAGTGGCCAGCCAATCACATCAGCATGTTTTTGTGGATTCATCGATTTCAAATCGACGATAAACAAGTCCACGAAATTCAATAAAGGCTGGATAGTCTTCCAGCTTTTCGGGAAGCAAGATGTCTCGATCGCAACATGAACATTTCTTTGCTTGATACGTTTCGCCAGTCCCAGCGTGAATGCCGGATAAAGCAAAGGATCGCCGCCGCTGATGGTCACTCCGCCGCCACTGTTGCGGTAGAACGGCTCATCCGACAGGACTTCCTGCAAAATATCTTCCATCGACATCGTTTTGCCAACAGACTCGCGCGCTTCAGTCAGGCATACGGCTACACAGCGCATGCAGTTAATGCATTTCGAACGATCCAGCTGAAGCACCAAATCTTTTCCAGGTCCCTGAACGAGCGAGGAGGCGCCTGACGGACATACCGCCACACAGCGTCCGCAACTGACGCAGCGGGCCTGATTGTAATAAAACTCCTTGGTTGGGCGTTGCGTTTCCGGGTTGTGGCACCACGGGCATTTCAGTGGGCAACCTTTCAAAAAGACAGTAGTTCTGAATCCTGGCCCGTCCTGTAGGCTAAATCGCTGTATTTCAGTGATCAAAGGAATTTTCATATAACTCCTGCAATATGCGTCATCAAGCAACTCCCCAAGTTTTGACTTCTTTTTTCTTTTTATATTACATGTTTTATAGTATATATTTTCTTGTAGCGTGCTTTTACATTAAAGTGTTTTCGTTCAATTAACCTCTTTTTTATTGTGGAGATTTAGAACGCGAACTGACCTAGGAAAGCGTTCAATAATCCTAACGCTGCCACTCCCGAAAAGCGAGAATCCAAACACTTGCTGGATTCCGCTTTCGCGGGGGCGAATTTAATAAAAACGTTTCCTTGGCATCAAGTAAAGCAGCAGTAACGATTTGATTTTATTAAACCGCTGTAGTCAATAGGTACTAGCACTAATCTTATTAGTAATACCATAGGGTTGAGCTAGTCTATTTGCGGTCGCGGGTGATCCACCTCGTATTGCTTCCTAGTCGTACAGATTGCTCAATCCTGTCATCTTGCCATGAAATGGAGCAAGCACGCCCGATCTATCCTGCCTACTCAGGCATCTCGTCGTTGATTGCTCCAACCAAAATGATTGGCAACCGATATCACCTGCATCTCGGTGCGTCGAGGCTTCATCCATCTGGTAGCGATACTCGACTGGTACAGCCGCCGCGTGCTGTCCTGGCGAGTCTCCAATACCCTGACGCTGGACTTCTGTCTGGATGCGGTGAGGGAAATAATTGTTCGCTGCGGCAGGCCAGAGATATTCAGTACCGACCAGGGCAGCCAATTCGGCAACAGCGAATTTACCGAGCTACTCAAGGAAACACTAAATAAGTAACAAATGCCGTGAACGCTTTCTTTATCATGCTGTCTGACACGGAGTATCGAGCACAAGGGACGAAACGATGAAGCAGATGACGCTGGCGGCGACACGAGGACTCGAGAAGCACAACCGGACGACGCGCAAGGCGGAGTTTCTGTCGCGCATGGACGGATTGATGCCGTGGGCCGGGTTTTGTGCGCCGATTGAACCGTATTACCCGAAGGTCGGGATGGTCGGCCGCCAGTCGGGCTGGAACGGATGCTGCGGATGTACTGCGTGGCCAACTGGTTCAACCTGGCGGACGAAGCCTGCGAAGGCGCGCTCTACGACGTGGCCGTGTTCCGGGAGTTCTGCCGGTTTGATCCGGGACGCGAACGGATACCGGATGCCACGACGCTGCGCAACTTCCGGCATCTGCTGGAACAGCACGGCCGGGGCGCGGCCCTGTTTGCCAAGGTCGGCGAATTGCTGCTGGCCAGCGGCATGAAACTGTCGGGGGGCACGATCGTCGATGCCACGCTGATCGCCGCACCGTCTTCCGTCAAGAACCAGGACAAGAGCCGTGATCCGGAGATGCACCAGACCAAGAAGGGCAACCAGTGGTACTTCGGCATGAAGCTTCACATTGGAACGGACAGCCAGAGCGGTCGGGTCCATGGCGCCAGCGTCACCGCCGCCAATGTCCATGACAGCCATGAAGTGCCGAACCTGCTGCATGGCGAGGAAACCCGCTTCCACGGTAACAGCGCCTGCCGGGGCAAGGCGCAGCGCGAACGACTCAAGGACATTGCGCCAAAGGCAAAGGACTTCACCAACAAACGTGCCCACCGGAACTGCCCGCTGACGGACGCCGACAAGGAGACCAACCGTCGCAAGTCCAGTGTGCGTTCCAGGGCCGAGCATCCGTTCCCGACCCTCAAGCGTCTCCGGGGCTTTGCCAGGGTGCGCTATCGCGGCCTGGCGAAGAACGCCAACCGGGCCTTCGCCATGCTGGCAATGCTCAACGTCGGCAAATGGGGACGGCCTCTGACGGGAGAGGTGCGTCCAGCATGAGGTGAAATGCCCTGCGTTTCCGTTCAAAACAGGCCAGTTTTTCGATGAAAATGTCATTGATGTCACGTTTTCGTCTCAATTCCGGATTACCGCTGAGTTTTGCGGCGGCTTATTCAGCGTTTCCTTAAAGAACATGACTTCCAGACCAGCATGGACCGCAATGGATACTGGCGTGGCAATGTCTTCGCCGAACGGCCAGGGAGGAGCGTTAAGCACGAGGAGGTCTATCGCAAGATTTACGCTCGATATCAGCCGCCAAGGCCGGTCTGGGCATCTACGTGAACTTCCATAACACCCGTCGGCCACATCAGCCGCTTGACAGCAACACTCCGAATGAGATTTACTTCGCGGCCTGCCGCAGGAAAGGCGGCATGATGAGCGCGTTATCCACCGCGCAACCCGCCTGCGGTCAAGAGAGATCTTCGGCGGGCCGCATGTGGAAACGTTACACCACAATTATCTAAGGAAACGCTGAATAAGCCGCCGCAAAACTCAGCGGTAATCTGGAATTGAGACGAAAACGTGACGCCAATGACATTTTTATCGAAAAACCGGCCTGTTTTGAATGGAAACGCAGGGCATTCCACCTCATGCTGGACGCACCTCTCCCGTCAGAGGTCGTCCCCATTTGCCGACGTTGAGCATTGCCAGCATGGCGAAGGCCCGGTTGGCGTTCTTCGCCAGGCCGCGATAGCGCACCCTGGCAAAGCCCCGGAGACGCTTGAGGGTCGGGAACGGATGCTCGACCCTGGAACGCACACTGGACTTGCGACAGTTGGTCTCCTTGTCGGCGTCCGTCAGCGGGCAGTTCCTGTGGGCACGTCTGTTGGTGAAGTCCTTTGCCTTTGGCGCAATGTCCTTGAGTCGTTCACGCTGCGCCTTGCCCCGGCAGGCGCTGTCACCGTGGAAGCGGGTTTCCTCGCCATGCAGCAGGTTCGGCACTTCATGGCTGTCATGGACATTGGCGGCGGTGACGCTGGCGCCATGGACCCGACCGCTCTGGCTGTCCGTTCCAATGTGAAGCTTCATGCCGAAGTACCACTGGTTGCCCTTCCTGGTCTGGTGCATCTCCGGATCACGGCTCTTGTCCTGGTTCTTGACGGAAGGCGGTGCGGCGATCAGCGTGGCATCGACGATCGTGCCCCCCGACAGTTTCATGCCGCTGGCCAGCAGCAATTCGCCGACCTTGGCAAACAGGGCCGCGCCCCGGCCGTGCTGTTCCAGCAGATGCCGGAAGTTGCGCAGCGTCGTGGCATCCGGTATCCGTTCGCGTCCCGGATCAAACCGGCAGAACTCCCGGAACACGGCCACGTCGTAGAGCGCGCCTTCGCAGGCTTCGTCCGCCAGGTTGAACCAGTTGGCCACGCAGTACATCCGCAGCATCCGTTCCAGCCCGACTGGCGGCCGACCATTCCCGACCTTCGGGTAATACGGTTCAATCAGCGCACAAAACCCGGCCCACGGCATCAATCCGTCCATGCGCGACAGAAACTCCGCCTTGCGCGTCGCCCGGTTGTGCTTCTCGAATCCTCGTGTCGCCGCCAGCGTCATCTGCTTCATCGTTTCGTCCCTTGTGCTCGATACTCCGTGTCAGACAGCATGATAAAAAAAGCGTTCACGGCATTTGTTATTTATTCAGTGTTTCCCTAAACGAATTTGTGTGCTGGAGTAGTTCAGCCATTTATGTAGCGCAAAGCTTTGCTGCTTTGCAGCATGATTATTTAATCAGATTGCTGCCTCGAGATGATTCAATCGATCCATCGGTTTCCCTCGATATCAATCTGACTGGGCTTCGCCAAGAACATAATCTCGATAAAAGACAACATCATCGATCGCCTGGCACGACTCTTGTTAGGGGATTGCTATCTAAAGGAGATTAGGCCATGGCATTTGATCCAAAAAAAAAATTCGTGCGCATCACCGAGCTTCGCGATGATGGGTTTGTCGAATTTGATTTTGCCGTTGGAGAACCAGAACTCTTTGCCGAGATGATCCTTCCGTCCGGTGGGTTCGATGAATTCTGTGCCATCAACGGTGTTGTATTTCTTAACGAGAAATCTCAGTTAAAAGTTGGAACTGAGGATGGAACTGAGGACATGGAGTGGCGCTTGCGCGATGCCGTTCATCATCGTTTCAAGTAAGGCAATCGGCTGCATCGAACTGGAAATTAAAGGAGGTAGCAAGTAATGCAAATTGATCTTCGTACTGTCAGTATAAAGCCGCTGCGTCAGACCTTCGATCATGTCGCGGCACGAATTGGCGGCGATAAGCCGGCGTCACGCTACCAGGAGGGAACCATTTGTCTGCAGGCCGAGGCTAACTTTCACTATCGTCCATTATGGGCGCCTGAATACGAGATTTTCGACGCCCGCCGCACCAAACTGAAGATGCGCGACTGGTACGCTTTCAAGGATCCACGCCAGTTCTACTACGGCACCTACACCATAACCCGGGCGCGCATGCAGGAGACCGCAGAGTCGGACTTCGATTTCGTCGAGGAGCGGGGCTTGGCCGCAAACTACCCTGAGGCAGCGAGAAAGATCGCTCTTGAAGTGCTGCTGCCGCTACGCCACGTTGCCTGGGGCAGCAATATGAACAACAGTTTCTGCGCCGCCTACGGTTTCGGCACGGCAATTACCCAGCCCTGTCTCTATTGCGCCATGGATCAACTCGGCATTGCCCAATATCTGACTCGCGTTGGTTTGCTGCTCGACGAGCCGGCGGCCCTCGATGTCGCCAAGAAGGCCTGGATGGAAAACTGGGAGTGGCAAGGTCTGCGTCGCAGCGTCGAAGACATGCTGGTGACCCAGGATTGGTTCGAGCTTTTCGTCGCCCAGAACCTGGCGCTGGATGGGCTGCTTTATCCGCTGGTATACAGTCATATCGATAACGCACTGTCAGCCCAGGCTGGACCAGCAGTGTCAATGCTGATCCGCTTCCAGGCCGAATGGTATGCCGAGACCGCGAAATGGGTCGATGCCTCGATCAAGACCGCGGTCGCCGAGTCGGACGAGAACAAGGTGCTGGTTTCGGAGTGGGTCCGCATTTGGCGAGAGCGCGCCGTTGAGGCGCTGACGCCAATTGCCATGCATGCGCTGGGCAGCAATGCCGAATCGGTAATGAGCGAGATTGTCGAACAATTCAACGCCCGTGTCTTAAAACTCGGCCTGACCCTTTAAGGAGCAACGACATGTCTAATGTATTTATCGCTTTCCAAAGGAACGAGGAGACGCGCGGCATCATCGAGGCAATTCTCGAAGACAACCCGACCGCCATCGTTAACGAGCAACCAGCAATGGTGAAGATTGACGTACCCGGCAGCATGACCATCAAGCGAACCACCATCGAAGAGAAGATGGGACGTTCTTTTGAATTGCAGGAAATGCAGGCCAACCTGATCACGTTGTCCGGATACGTCGATGAAACCGACGATGAGTTCAATCTGAGCTGGAAAAACTGAGGAGAAAGCATATGGACATCAAGGTCAATAAGAAGCTGGGTCTGAAGGAGCGCTATTCGCTGATGACCCGCGGGCTCGGTTGGGATACCACCTACCAACCGATGGACAAAGTGTTCCCATACGACAAGTTCGAAGGCATCAAGATTCATGACTGGGATAAATGGGAAGATCCATTTCGCATGACCATGGACGCCTACTGGAAATATCAGGCCGAGAAGGATCGCAAGCTCTATGCGATCATCGATGCCTTTGCGCAAAACAATGGCCACTTGGGTGTCACCGATGCGCGCTATATCAATACGCTGAAACTATTCCTGACCGGCATTTCTCCGCTCGAGTACATGGCACATCGCGGTTTCGCCCATGTCGGACGGCAGATGCGCGGCGTGGGCCCGCGAGTGGCCTGTCTGATGCAATCGCTCGACGAACTGCGCCATGCGCAGACGCAGATTCATGCATTGTCGAATTACAACAAACACTACAACGGTTTCCATGATTTCCTGCACATGATTGAAAGGGTCTGGTATCTGTCGGTACCGCGTTCCTTCTTTGACGATGCCTATACCGCTGGCCCATTCGAATTCATGATCGCCATCGGCTTCAGCTTCGAATACGTGCTTACCAATCTATTATTCGTACCGTTCGTCTCCGGGGCTGCTTACAACGGCGATATGGGCGTGATGACTTTCGGATTTTCCGCGCAGTCTGATGAAGCGCGCCATATGACACTGGGGCTCGAGTGCATCAAATTCATGCTTGAACAGGATCCGGACAACCTGCCCATCGTTCAGCGCTGGATTGATAAATGGACGTGGCGCGGCACCCGCGTACTGACATTGGTTGGCATGATGATGGACTATATGCTGCCCAAGCGCGTGATGAGCTGGAAGGAAGCCTGGGAAATCTACTTCGAGCAGAATGGTGGCGCATTATTCAATGACTTGGCTCGCTATGGCATCAAGATGCCGAAGTGCATCGCTCAGGCCACCATTGACAAGGAGCACATCTCCCACCAGGCTTGGGCGACCTTCTATCAGTACGGCGCTGCGGCTGACTTTCACACATGGATGCCGAAGCCCGAGGAAATGGACTGGCTGTCGGAGAAATACCCGAACACCTTCGACAAATACTACCGGCCACGCTTCGAGTATTGGGCCGAGCAGCACAAGGAGGGCAAGCGCTTCTACAACATGACTCTGCCCCAGTTATGCCAAGTCTGCCAGATCCCGATGCTGTTCACCGAGCCCTCCGACCCGACCAAGATCTGCTATCGCGAATCGGACTACAAAGGCGAGAAGTACCACACCTGTTCCGACGGCTGCAAAGAAATATTCGACAACGAGCCTGAGAAATATATCCAAGCCTGGCTTCCGGTGCACCAGATCTATCAAGGCAATTGCTTTCCGGAAGGAACCGACCCGACCAAGCCTGGCTTCGAGCCGTTACCGGAAGTGCTGAAGTACTACCACCTTGAGCACGGACGCGACAATCTTGACTTCGAGGGATCCGAAGATCAGAAGAATTTCGCTGCCTGGCGCGAAATGGCGACCAAGAACTAAGGAGACAAGCATGCCTGTTGTTGCACTCAAACCCTACGAGTTCGCTGCGGCGGATACTCAGGACAAGTTTCACGGAAGCCAGTTGCTCTACATCGGCTGGGAAGACCACTTGATGTTCTGCGCGCCGTTTGCCCTCCCATTCCCGCCGACGATGCCGTTTGGTGCGATCCAGGAGCAAGTGATCCCTGGAGCCTTCGGCTATCACCCCGACTGTGCCAAGATCGACTGGAGCAAAGCGGAGTGGTTTAAGTCGGGCAAGCCCTGGAAACCCGATCCGGGCAAGTCCTTGGCGGAAAACGGCCTCAAGCACAAGGACGTGATCCGCTTTCGTACGCCTGGGCTGACCGGTATCAAGGGGAGTTGCGCCTGATTTTTGGCTGAAGACAATGAGCTATAACCTTACCATAGAGCCGCTTGGGCAGACGATCGAGGTCGAAGACGGGCAGACGTTGCTGGATGCGAGTCTGCGTGCCGGGATCTACTTGCCCCATGCTTGCTGTCATGGACTCTGTGCCACTTGCAAGGTACAGGTAGTCGATGGGGAAGTCGAGCACGGAGAAGCCTCCAACTTCGCACTGATGGATTATGAGCGGGAAGAGGGACTCTGCCTTGCCTGCTGCGCGATACCCCAGTCCGACGTTACTATAGAGGCGGACATTGAGGTCGAACCGGATGCGCTGAATTTGCCGGTACGGGATTTCAGCGGCATTATCAGCCGGATCCAAAACCTCACGCCGACCATCAAAGGGGTCTGGATCCAGCTTGATGAGCCGGATGGGATTCGCTTTCAGGCCGGGCAGTACATCAACCTGCACATCCCGGGCGACAAGACCATCAGGGCATTTTCCTTGGCCAATGCACCCTCGTTGGGTAGAGAGATCGAACTCAACATTCGTTTGGTTCCCGGCGGCAAGGCCACCACGTGGATACACAACGAGTTGAAGGTTGGCGATCCGGTGCAACTGGCGGGGCCATATGGCCGTTTCTTCGTGCGCAAGTTGGCTGATGTGCCACCGATCTTTCTTGCCGGCGGTTCAGGTTTGTCCAGCCCCAAGTCGATGATCCTCGACCTGTTCGAGGAAGGCTGTAGCCTGCCGATCACCTTGGTATATGGTGCGCGGACGCAGGACGAGTTGTACTACCACGATCTGTTCAAGGAACTGGCCGCGCGGCACACCAACTTTTCTTACGTGCCGGTGCTCTCCAACGAACCGGCTGAGTCTGATTGGGATGGCCGGCGTGGATTTGTCCATGAAGCGGCGAAGGAGTATTTCAACAACGACTTCCGCGGCCATAAGGCCTACTTGTGCGGGCCGCCGGTGATGATCGATGCCTGCATAGCAACGCTGATGCAGGGGCGGCTTTTCGAGCGTGACATTTACTCCGAAAAATTCTTCTCCGCTGCCGATGCGCAGCAAGTGAGAAGTCCTCTTTTCAAAAAAATCTAGCGGCCATGGCTTACCACCTCGTAACCATCGAGGAAACCGGGGAGACCTTCCGCTGTTCTGACCAGGAATCGTTGCTGGTCGGAATGGAAAAGCTCGGCAAGCGGGGAATCCCGGTGGGCTGCCGCGGAGGTGGCTGTGGTGTCTGCAAGATTCAGATCGTCAGCGGCGCGATCAAAAAGCGAGTGATGAGTCGAGAGCACATTAGCGTCGCGGATGAGGCGGCTGGTCGTGTACTTGCCTGCCGATCCAAGCCGACCAGTGATGTCGTGCTGCGCGTTGTCGGACTCATGAAAAAGAACATACTGCGCAATGACTAGGCCCATTCATCAGTCAGCCACCTGGGAGCGGGTTATTGGCGATTCTGCGGACGTGGTTGAGAAATGCCTGCAGGGACGGCGACGTATCGTCGCTGCGGTACATGCACTTGAGTTCGACTCTGGCATCAGGAGCTATAAGCGGACGGTAGGTGGTGCGTGGAAGCATCAAGCCAGCCGCCGACTGCGGCACAACACAGAGCCCAAGTCCGCTCGATACAAGGGCGATGCTTGTCAATACATCTTCCGCTTCAAAGGCAATAACGGGGTTAAAACCGGCATGACGGCAGAGAGCGATCACGTTGTCAGCAAAGCTTGGCCGTCCGATGTTCGGATAGATCACCAGGGGTTGCCCCTCGAGATCACCAACCAAAATCGTTTTCCTCGCGGCGAGCGGATGTATTTCATTGAGGGCAACACAAAAACCTTCCTCAAACACGGTTTCGATCGTCATATCCGATACCTCTGGAAAGATGCGACTGAATCCGATCGACAAGCGCCGTTGGAGCAACGCTTCAATTTGCTCGGACTTGTGCATTGTGTGCAAACCAAAGGTGACTTTGGGGTGAATTTTGCCGAACTCAAGCATGAGTTGCGGAATGACCGAAAGAATCGCCGAGCCGAACACGCCGATCTCGATACGCCCGAGTTCACCGCGGCTGGTCATCTGGGTTCGGATGACCGCTTGGTCGGCGAGAAATTGCAGCTTGCGGGCTTCCTCAAGGAAGGTCACTCCAGCTTCGGTAAGCGTAACGCCGCGCGGGGTGCGCTTAAACAGATGAACCTTGAGCGTTTGCTCCAGTTGCTGAATCTGGCGGGTCAGCGGAGGTTGGGAGATGTGAAGGCGGGCTGCAGCGCGGCTGAAGTTGAGTTCGTCCGCCAATGCGAGGAAATAGCGCAGATGTTTTAGTTCCATGTGCTGGCACTTTTAAGAGATGGGACCTTGAACGAGGTGCGCTAAAAGTCTATACCTTTTAAGTATGAATGGTGAGAGAAAAAGGTATTGGACGGTATGGCGATGAATTGGTTAAATCAACAAAAGATTATAGGTATATCGAGATTTATTTATTCTTAAAACACTGATGCTGGTGTCAGCCTCAAAGAAAAAAGCAGCAAGTATTGAGTTGGCGAAAATCATTTTGAAGAGGAAAGCTAATCATGGCACTAACTGGTGTTCTGCGCCCGGGTCACGCCGCACTGCGCGTGCTTGATCTTGAAGAGAGTGTAAATTTCTACGGCAATGTGCTGGGTCTCATAGAGACTGGGCGCGACAAGCAGGGCCGTGTCTACTTCAAGGCCTGGGACGAGCGTGACCACAACAGCATTGTGTTGCATCAGGCCGACAGAGCCGGGATCGATTATTTCGGTTTCAAGGTCGCCAACAAGTCGACGCTGGAGAAACTGGATTCGGACCTGCGTGCCTATGGCGTCAAGACGGAAAGGATTCCTGCCGGTGAAATGCTCGAAACTGGTGAGCGCGTGCGCTTCGAGATTCCCAGCGGCCATCTGATTGAGCTCTACGCCGAGAAGAAGGATTTTGGCAACGGAATGCCCTATGTCAATCCGGAGGCTTGGGCGGTGGCGTTGGCAGATAAAGGAATTGCCCCAACCCGTTTCGATCATTGTCTGCTCTATGGCCCTGACATAGAGAAGGTACAAAAGCTATTTGAAGAAGTGCTGGGCTTCTACCTTACCGAGCACGTCGTGCTTGAGGATGGCCAGACCGACTTGGCGATTTTCATGGCCACGTCAAACAAGGCGCATGACATCGCCTTTGTCCGTCATCCGGAGCCGGGCAAGCTGCACCACGTCTCCTTCCTGCTCGAGAGCTGGGAGAGGGTTCTGCGTGCTGCCGACCTGATGTCGATGAACCGTGTCTCGATCGACATTGGGCCGACGCGGCATGGAATCACGCGCGGCACCACGATCTACGCTTTCGATCCCTCTGGCAACCGTTTCGAAACCTTCAACGGCGGGTACCAGACCTACCCTGACTGCAAGCCCCTGAAGTGGACGATTGATGAAGTTGGCCCCGCCATTTTCTACCACGACCGCAAGCTCAACGAACGTTTTCTGAGCGTGGTGACTTGAGTGATGGAAGTTGCAAATCCCACTTCTGAAAGCGCCATACAACAAAGGTATAGGTGATCAGAAAAAATAGTATTGGACGGAACAGCAGTTATTCCACCAAATTAACGATTAATGGGAAATTACAAAAGCATTTAAATTTTAAGCTCATCGAAACGTGCCGCGGCGGCGAAATGTCTGCACTGGCATGAGAGTCCTGAAAGAGAGATTTCGTCAAGGCTGCGTTAACTTTTGAAGAGGAGAATTAATCATGGCACTAACCGGTGTTCTGCGCCCGGGTCACGCCGCACTGCGCGTGCTTGATCTTGAAGAGAGTGTAAATTTCTACGGCAATGTGCTGGGTCTCATAGAGACTGGGCGCGACAAGCAGGGCCGTGTCTACTTCAAGGCCTGGGACGAGCGTGACCACAACAGCATTGTGTTGCATCAGGCCGACAGAGCCGGGATCGATTATTTCGGTTTCAAGGTCGCCAACAAGTCGACGCTGGAGAAACTGGATTCGGACCTGCGTGCCTATGGCGTCAAGACGGAAAGGATTCCTGCCGGTGAAATGCTCGAAACTGGTGAGCGCGTGCGCTTCGAGATTCCCAGCGGCCATCTGATTGAGCTCTACGCCGAGAAGAAGGATTTTGGCAACGGAATGCCCTATGTCAATCCGGAGGCTTGGGCGGTGGCGTTGGCAGATAAAGGAATTGCCCCAATCCGTTTCGATCATTGTCTGCTCTATGGCCCTGACATAGAGAAGGTACAAAAGCTATTTGAAGAAGTGCTGGGCTTCTACCTTACCGAGCACGTCGTGCTTGAGGATGGCCAGACTGACTTGGCGATTTTCATGGCCACGTCAAACAAGGCGCATGACATCGCCTTTGTCCGTCATCCGGAGCCGGGCAAGCTGCACCATGTCTCCTTCCTGCTCGAGAGCTGGGAGAGAGTTCTGCGTGCTGCCGACCTGATGTCGATGAACCGTGTCTCGATCGACATTGGGCCGACGCGGCATGGCGTCACGCGCGGTACCACGATTTACGCCTTCGACCCTTCCGGCAACCGTTTCGAAACCTTCTGCGGTGGGTACCAAACCTATCCTGACTGTCAGCCCATAAAGTGGACGATTGATGAAGTTGGCCCCGCCATTTTCTACCACGACCGCAAGCTCAACGAGCGTTTCCTGACAGTAGTGACTTGAGTGATGGAAGTTGCAAATTCCACTTTCGGGATCACCTTGGAGGCCGCCTCTGCAGCGGCTCAGGGGGCTGTGACGCACGCCAGGGCGAGCGGCTGGCAGATTAACGTTGGGGTTGTCGACCGCGGTGGCAACCTGATGGCGTTCTTGCGCATGCCGGGGGCCTACCTGCATTCGATCGATCTTGCCATTGACAAGGCATACACTGCGGCGAGCTTTGGCTTTCCGACCAAACAGTGGATGAATGTCGTTGGCGCCGACGAAGGGATGAAGCTGGGTTTCTCTGCGCGCCCGCGCCTGGTTGTATTTGGCGGCGGTCTGCCAATTCGTATTGATGATGACTGGGTCGGTGGAATCGGAGTTTCAGGCGCTTCGTCCGATCAGGATGAGGAATGTGCCCGTGCAGGACTCGCTGCAATCGGGTTGAAAGAGTGATGAATCACAAATGCAATGATTGAGAAAAAATGAACCTGATCAAAAATTTTATCGATGGCAAGTTTGTCGAAAGTACCAAGAAATTCGAGAAGCGGTCTCCGCTCGACAATAAGGTGCTCGCGTTGGTGTCTGAGGCGGACAGAGCCCAGGTCGACGCAGCAGTGGCGGCAGCACGCAGCGCTTTGACCGGACCTTGGGGCAGTCTGACCGTTGCCAATCGGGTCGACCTGCTCTATGGCGTAGCCAACGAGATCAATCGCCGCTTCGAGCAATTTCTTGAAGCCGAGTGCGCAGACACGGGCAAGCCCATGAGCCTTGCGCGTCATATTGACATTCCCCGGGGCGCGGCCAACTTCAAGATTTTTGCTGACGTGGTGAAGAACGTGCCGTCCGAGTTCTTTGAGATGGAAACACCGGATGGCCGAGGCGCCTTGAACTATGCAGTACGCAGCCCGATCGGCGTGATCGCCGTAATCTGCCCATGGAATCTACCACTGTTGCTGATGACATGGAAGGTTGGGCCGGCACTCGCCTGCGGCAACACGGTCGTTGTGAAGCCCTCGGAAGAGACCCCGCAAACCGCTACGCTACTTGGCGAAGTTATGAATCAGGTCGGGATCCCGCAGGGTGTCTACAACGTGGTGCATGGCTTCGGCCCCAACTCGACAGGGGAGTTCCTCACGACCCACCCTGGCGTAAACGCGATCACTTTCACCGGAGAAACCCGCACTGGAGCGGCCATCATGAAGGCCGCCGCAGAGGGGGCGCGACCGGTTTCCCTGGAGATGGGCGGCAAAAATGCAGCAATCATTTTTGCCGATGCCGATTTTGATGCAGCCGTCGAAGGCACGCTTCGGTCGTGTTTTGCCAACTGTGGCCAAGTTTGTCTCGGTACCGAACGCGTTTATGTTGAACGGCCAATTTTTGACAAGTTCGTCGCTGCATTAAAGCAGGGGGCCGAGGCTTTGAAGCCTGGCATTCCCTCAGACCCGGCAACGGGAATAGGACCGCTGATCTCCAAGGAACACCAGGCCAAGGTGCTGTCCTACTACCACAAGGCGAAGGAGGAGGGAGCGACCCTCGTTACCGGTGGCGGGGTGCCGACAATGCCTGATGCACTAAGCGACGGTTGCTGGGTGCAGCCGACGATATGGACCGGATTGCCGGACTCTGCCGCAGTGTGCCGCGAGGAAGTATTTGGCCCTTGCTGCCATGTCGCGCCATTCGACAGCGAGGACGAAGTTGTTCGTCGTACCAATGACAATGTCTATGGTCTGGCTACTGCAATCTGGACCACAGATTTACAGCGTGCGCATCGCGTCGCCCGAAAAATAGAGGTTGGCATCGCCTGGGTCAACAGTTGGTTCCTGCGTGACCTGCGCACTCCATTTGGTGGCGCCAAGCAGTCCGGCATTGGCCGTGAGGGTGGGGTTCACTCCCTTGAGTTCTATACCGAACTCAAGAATGTTTGCATCAAGCTCTGAGCCGCCATGTCCAATCCCGAAATTGCCAACAGCATTAGCGCAGCGGGCATCGTGACCAACTATCACGATGTCGGCGCCGGGCAGCCGGTGTTGTTCATCCACGGCTCCGGGCCGGGTGTCAGCGCGTGGGCCAACTGGCGACTGGTGTTGCCGGAATGCGCCAAGCACTTCCGCGCCATTGCGCCGGACATGGTCGGCTTTGGCTTCAGCGAACGACCTCCGGGAATCCGCTATGACATGGAGACCTGGCTGCGCCAGGCGGTTGGCCTCCTGGACGCATTGAATATTGAACAGACCGATCTGGTCGGCAACTCGTTTGGTGGTGCGCTGGCCCTCGCATTGGCAATCCGTTACCCTGAACGCGTCCGCCGCCTCGTATTGATGGGCAGCGTTGGCGTGCCGTTTGAGATCACGCCTACCCTCGATGCGGTCTGGGGGTATACGCCGTCGCTGGACAACATGCGCCGCTTGCTTGACGTGTTTGCCTATGACCGTAGCCTGGTTAACGAGGAATTGGCGCAGTTGCGTTATGCAGAAAGCATTCGTCCGGGGTTTCAAGAGTCTTTCGCGGCGATATTTCCCGCGCCGCGGCAACGCTGGGTGGATGCAATGGCCAGCCGCATCGAGGAAATCAAGGCGCTTCCCCATGAGACGCTGGTGATTCATGGACGTGAAGACCAGGTCATCCCGCTTTCCAATTCACTGACGCTGGCCAACTTGATCAGCCGCTCTCAGTTGCACGTATTCGGACGCTGCGGACACTGGACACAGATTGAACATGCCGCACGCTTTACGCGCCTCGTGACTGACTTTCTTATCGGGCAATAGAACATGGAACAAGGTTTGATCACCCAACTCGGCGACGAACTCTACAGCGCGCTGGTCAACCGCCAGGTGCTGGAGCCGCTGACCAATCGGCATGCCGACATTACGATCACGGATGCCTATCATATTCAGCAGCGCATGCTGGCGCGTCGCCTCGATGCGGGCGAAAAAGTGATCGGCAAGAAAATCGGTGTGACCAGTCAGGCCGTGATGAACATGCTCGGCGTCAATCAGCCGGATTTCGGCTACATGCTCGACGGCATGATCTACAACGAGGGCGAAGCGGTGCCCATCGACACGCTGATCCAGCCACGAGCGGAAGGCGAGATCGCCTTCATGATGAAGCGCGACCTGATGGGGCCTGGCGTCACGGCGGCCGATGTGCTGGCGGCCACCGAAGGCGTGATGGCCTGCTTCGAGATCGTCGATTCGCGCATCCGCGACTGGAAGATCAAGATCCAGGACACTGTCGCTGACAACGCCAGCTGTGGCGTCTTTGTGCTCGGCGACCGGCTGGTAGATCCACGCGACGTCGATCTCGCCACCTGCGGCATGGTCCTGGAGAAGAACGGTGATATCGCCTGCACGGGCGCCGGTGCGGCGACCCTCGGCAATCCGGTGAACGCCATGGTCTGGCTGGCCAATACGCTCGGACGTCTCGGTATTCCGCTGAAGGCCGGCGAGATCGTGTTGTCCGGATCGCTCGGACAACTGGTGCCGATTCAAGCCGGCGACAACCTGCGTGTGACCATCGGCGGCATTGGCAGCTGCTCGGTGCGTTTCTATTAAGACGACAAGGAATCCTCCCCATGACAAAGAAGATCAAGTGCGCGCTGATCGGGCCAGGCAACATCGGCACCGATCTGCTCTATAAACTCAAGCGCAGCCCGGTGCTGGAGCCGGTCTGGATGGTCGGCATCGACCCTACCTCGGAAGGCTTGAAGCGGGCCGCCGAGATGGGCCTCAAGACCACCGACCAGGGCGTCGACGGCCTGTTGCCCCATGTTCTGGCCGACGGCGTGCAGATCGCCTTCGATGCCACCAGCGCCTATGTGCACGCCGAGAACAGCCGCAAGCTGAACGAACTGGGCGTCCTCATGATTGACCTGACGCCCGCCGCCGTCGGCCCCTACTGCGTACCGCCGGTGAACCTCAAGGCCCACGTCGGCAAGCGGGAAATGAACGTCAACATGGTTACCTGTGGCGGCCAGGCCACCATCCCCATGGTGGCGGCCATCTCCCGGGTGCAGCCGGTCAAATACGGCGAGATCGTCGCCACCGTCTCCAGCAAGAGCGCCGGCCCCGGCACAAGAAAGAACATCGACGAATTCACCCGCACCACCGCCGGTGCCGTGGAGAAGATCGGCGGGGCCAAGCAGGGCAAGGCCATCATCATCATCAATCCGGCCGAACCGCCGCTCATCATGCGCGACACCGTGCATTGCCTGACCGAGACGGAACCGCAGCAGGACCAGATCCGCGAATCGATCCAGGCCATGATCAAGGAAGTGCAGAAATACGTGCCCGGCTACAAGCTGGTCAATGGTCCGGTGTTCGATGGCAACCGCGTCTCGGTGTACATGGAAGTGGAAGGCTTGGGCGACTTCCTGCCCAAGTACGCCGGC